>JACRBM010000055.1 GCA_016219275.1 Chloroflexota bacterium | reverse complement strand
GACGCCGCGCTGAAAAGTTACGCCGCCGCGCTCGAGTTGTTTCGCAGTGTCGGTGACCGCTTGGGCGAAGCCAACGTGCTGAAAGCGATTGGCGACGTGCAACAGTTCCGCAAAGAAAATGACGCCGCGCTGAAAAGTTACGCCGCCGCGCTCGAGTTGTTTCGCAGTGTCGGTGACCGCTTGGGCGAAGCCAACGTGCTTGCCGCGCAATCCCGGTTACAAATTCAAGGCGGCAATATCGTCCAAGCCGAACAAGACCTTGCTCAGGTCATTTCGATTCGTCGTGAGACTGGCGCGCTTTTCGGTGAAGGCGCGGACTATGGAAATTTCGCGCTTGCGTTGTTGAATGTCGGCGAAAAAGCCAAAGCAAAAATGTATGTGCTTAAGGCAAAAGCCGTATTTGAAAAAATCGGTGAGCCGTACTATTTGCAGTGGGTTGACCGTGTGTTGAATGCGTGCGAGTGATGCAGACCTGTCAGGTCTTCAAGACCTGACAGGTCTCCTTCTTGTTCGCGCGAGGCAAGATGGAATCTTGCCCCACACTTTTTTGGAACTCTTTTCCCGCGCGCGGCGTCTAGTAATCGAATCCGTCACGCAAATTAGAAATTTGCGCCACAGTGTAGGGCAAATTTCCAATTTGCCAAACCCAGAAAGGAGTTCCCAATGCGTACCCCAATTTTCCCCAAACGATTCTGGTTTTTCCTTTTCGCGATTCCTTTCGCGTTTGCTTTCGCGGTTTTCGTGTCCTTCGCGAGTTTCGCGATCCAAACACCCTCTGCCAGCGCGGATGGTTTGGTCGTCGTCACTTGTCCGCCGGTCATCATCGGCGGCACACCCATTCCACTGCCGGATCAGCGCGACCTGGCATTGCCCACCGTGCGTCCTCCCATGCCGCCCGTACCACCGATCACGCGTTGCCCCACGTACCTCTCCGTCAAAAATCATTACGTCACCGTGACGATTGACAATCAAATCGCCAAGACGCACGTGGACGAAACGTTCATCAACGATAGTTCGTTCAACCTCGAAGGCAAGTACCTCTTTCCACTGCCGGACGATGCCGCGATCGGCGAATTCGTCATGTGGATGGACGGCAAGCGCGTCGAGGGCAGGGTGCTCGACAAGAACGAGGCGCGGCGCATCTACGAAGACATTGTGCGCACGCAACGCGATCCCGCGCTCCTCGAGTACGTCGGACGCAACCTGTTCCAAGCAAGCATCTTTCCGATTCCGCCCAATTCCGAAAAACGCGTCGAGATCGAGTACGCCCAGGTCTTGAAAGCAGAGCAGGGCTTGGTGCGGTACGTCTATCCGCTCAACACCGAAAAGTTTTCGCCCAAGCCGCTCAAGAACGTGTCGGTCAGCGTGTCGCTCAAATCGTCCGCCGCGATCAAGGCGATCTATTCGCCGTCGCACAACGTCAGCGTGTCGCGCAGCGGCGAGTACAGCGCGCGCATCGGGTACGAGGATTCGAACGTGCGCCCCGACCGCGATTTCATCCTGTACTATTCGGTTACACAAGACCAAATCGGCTTGAATCTGTTGTCGTTCAAGCAAAGCGGCGAGGACGGATTTTTCCTGATGCTCGTCGCGCCGCAAGTCGTCTTGCCGGCGAACCAGGTTATCGCGAAAGATGTGATCCTCGTCCTCGACGTGTCCGGCTCGATGCAGGGCGCGAAGATTGACCAAGCCAAGCGCGCGCTTGGCTACGTGCTCGATCAACTCAATTCGAACGACCGATTCAACATCATCTCGTTCAGTACCGGCACGCAGGCGTACGCGTCGGGTCTGCGTCCTGCCTCGTCGCGCGAGGACGCGCGCAACTTTGTGTCGCGTCTCAAAGCCGAAGGTTCCACCGACATCAACCGCGCGCTCCTCGAAGCGATGGGCACAACCGACCGCGAACGCCCGACCATCGTCATCTTTCTCACCGATGGTCTGCCGACGACCGGCGAGACGAACGCGCAAAAAATTATCGCGAACGTGACGAATGTTGCGCCGAAGAATGTGCGCTTGTTTACGTTTGGTGTTGGGGATGATGTGAACACGATTCTCTTGGATTCGCTCGCCGAAAAATTGCGCGGCGCGAGCGGGTACGTGCGCCCGAACGAAAAAATTGACGAGGTCGTGTCTACCTTTTACGCCAAGGTTTCGACGCCAGTCCTGGCAGATTTGACGGTGGATTGGGGCGGCGTGACGGTGTACGACGTGTATCCGTACCCATTGCCCGATCTGTTCGCCGGTTCGCAACTCGTCGTCGCGGGTCGCTATCGCACCGGCGCGCCGACGACGATCACGCTCAAAGGTACCGTGAACAATTCGCCGCAAACGTTTCGCTACAGTGATGTGACGTTCCGCACATCGGGCGGCGATGACGCGATTCCGCGATTGTGGGCGACGCGCAAGATCGGCTATTTGCTCAGCGAGATTCGTCTGCGCGGCGAGAATCGCGAACTCGTGAACGAGATCGTCGCGCTCGCAGTGCGGTACGGCATCGTCACGCCGTACACGTCGTTCCTCGTGGACGAACGCACGGATGTGTTGACGAACGCGGGTCGCCAAAAAGCCGCCGAGGCAACCAGAGCGCCTGCCGCGACCTCGGGTCCTGCCGCGGTGCAACAAAGCCAGGATCAGAGTCTTTTGCGCGGCGCGAATGTCGCGCCTGCCGCGCCGACCGCCGCGCCCAAGCCGGCGATGCCTGGGACAACCGCACCCTCCGCGCGCCAAGAGATGGCGCCCGTGCAAGCGGTTGGCGACAAGACGTTCTTGTTCCGCAACAATGTGTGGACCGATACGCAATTCGATCCATCGAAAATGACGACGACGAAAATCGAGTTCAACAGTGACGCGTACTTTGCGCTCATCGCGAACAATCCGAACGCGGGCAAGTACATCGCGCTCGGTGCGCGCGTGATCGTTATCGTCAACGGAATCGCGTACGAAATTACGGACAATGGCGCGGGCGCGACGACCTCACCGCCAACCCTTCTTCTCCCAGGAGACGGGCGCAGGGGAGAGGTGACGCCGACGCCGGAATCGCGCGCGATTCCAAATTTGCCGACGAGTGCCGCGCCGACATCGAACGCGCCGCGCGCAACATCGCCGATGAGTTCGTTGTGCGGAGTGAGCGCGTTCGCGTTGGTCGGTGGCGTTTGGCTCGCGGCGATGCTCGCGTTGCGAAGATGAATGATGCAAGCGCCACGCCCCCACGCCCCCAACCCCCTTCCCTATAAGGGAAGGGGGCAGGGGGATGGGTCTGCAAATGACTTTTGAAAAACCGTGCAGGGGCGGGGGTCTCGCGATGACAGTTTCCGCGATTGCGCGTATAATGATCGCCGACCACCGCCGACCGCACGTAATCGTATTGCAGCGGTCGGCGGTCTGCTGTCATCGGTCATCGAGGTGTGAATGATTCGCTTCGTCGTAACAATCGTATTACTCATCAGCGCAACCGCGTGCAGCGTCATGTCGCCGAGCAAACCGACTGCGATCATCGCGTCGCCGCCGAGCGGGAGTGTGTTTCGCGAGGGCGAAGAGGTCGCGGTGCAAGCAAGCGCAACGGATGCGCGCGGCATCACGCGGATCGAACTCGTTGTGGATGGTGTGGCGATCCGTTCCGAGAACGCGCCGGGGCAAGCATCGTTCGTGACGACGCAAACGTGGCGCGCGATGGCTGGGTCGCATGTGATTGGCGTGCGCGCGTACAACACCAGCGGCGCGGTCAGCGATCTCGCCGCGATTTCGATCCTGGTGTCGCCGAGCGTCGCGGCGACAAGCGCGACGCCGACAAATCCACCGCCGCGTCCGAGCGCGACACTTGCGCCCGCGCCGACCCAGGTTTTGTCAACCGCGACGCGTGCACCGACGCTCGCACCCGCGCCGACCCAGGCACCGACGAGTACGAGCGGACTGGCGATTCAATCGTTCACGATTGACATCAAAGATATCGCGGGGATCAAACAAGTGACGTTCGCGTGGAAATCCACCGGCGGCGTCAACGCGCGCATCGTGAGCGGCACATCGCAGAGATTTCCGCAGGCGTGGAACGTGCAACCGAACGGTACGCTCACCGTCGAACTCAAGGACACGATTTATCCGAATCCGGCGATGACGCTGTATGTCTTCGACGCGAAGAGCGGGCAGGTGAGCAAGACGATTGCCACAACGTGGGCGTGCGCGTACAATTATTTTTTCGCGCCGATACCTGGGACGTGTCCCGACATTGCGCCAGCGCCGACCGCTGCCGCGGAAGAGTCGTTTCAAAATGGGCGAATGGTCTGGTTGAAGGAAATGCGTCTGGGGCAAACGGTGATCGCGAATGTGATCGTCGTGTTGTACGCGGACGGAACTTGGCAACGCTTTAACGATTCGTGGAACGAGTCGCTGCCCGCGAGTGATCCCGCGATCATCGCGCCGAGTGGGTTGTATCAACCAGTGCGCGGCTTTGGCAAAGTGTGGCGCGAGAGCGCGAGCGTGCGCGCGAAGCTGGGTTGGGCAACGACCCAGGAAAAAGCATTCGATAGTATTTGGCAAACGCAAAAACGCGAATCGCTGCCGAGCGCCGGGAATTTGAAACTCGCGAGCGGGCAGGTGATCGAGTTGCTGGGGGATGCGAGCGGGTCGTGGAAGGTAGTGCAATAACGCAGTAGGGGCGATGCATGCATCGCCCCTACGCTATTTGATGACGCGATGCACGACCGGCGGCAATGCCGGCGGCGTGTCGCTGAACGTGTACGCCGCGAGCAATCGCTGCGCGGCAACCTCGAAACTCGCGCGGTCACGCGCGTGGAGGGTGACGAGCGGCTCGCCGCGTGATACGCGCGCGCCGACCTTGGCTTGACATTCGACGCCGACAGCGTAATCAATCGGCGCGCCTTTTTTCGCGCGACCGCCGCCGAGTCCCACAACCGTCAAGCCGATTTCCTCGGCGTTGATGCTCGCGATAAATCCATCGCGCGGCGCGAACACATCCGCGAGGATCGGCGCGCGCGGCAGAATCGCATAGTCATTCGCTACGCGCGCGTCGCCGCCTTGCCCGGCAATCCACTCGCCAAATTTTTTCAACGCGCGACCATCCGCGAGCGCACGCTCGACCTGAGCGCGCGCGTCGCTTTCATCGCGCGCCGCATTGGCGAGCAACACCATTTGCGCGGACACTTCCAAGCAATGGGCGATGAAATCGTGTGGTCCGCGTCCGTGGAGTGTTTCCAATGCCTCGATCACTTCGAGCGCATTGCCGACCGCATGACCGAGCGGCTGGTTCATGTCGCCGATCACCGCGGCGACGCGTCGCCCGGCGAGATGCCCGATCTGCACCATCAACTCGGCGAGCGCAACCGCATCTTGCTCCGTCTTCATAAACGCGCCGCTGCCGACCTTGACATCGAGCACGATAATGTGCGCGCCCGCCGCGATCTTTTTGCTCATGATCGAACTGGCGATGAGCGGGAGCGACGCGACCGTGCCGGTCACATCGCGCAACGCGTACAATTTGCCATCCGCCGGCGCAAGGTCGTGCGTCTGCCCGCTGACGACGATGCCATGCGTTTTTAACTGCGTGATGAATTCATCCGTATTCAAGTCCGCGTGAAAACCTGGGATGGCTTCGAGTTTGTCGAGCGTGCCGCCGGAAAAACCCAGCCCGCGTCCGGACATTTTACCAATCGGCAAGCCGAGCGACGCGACGAGCGGCGCGACGACAATCGTCGTCTTGTCGCCGACACCGCCGCTCGAATGCTTGTCGAGCACACGCGGAAAAATCGGCGTAAGGTCGAGCACCTCGCCTGAATGCGCCATCGCGAGCGTGAGCGCGGTGGTTTCCTCGCTGTTCATTCCGCGCAGGTACACTGCCATTGCCCACGCCGCGGCTTGATAATCGGGAATCTCGCCGCGCGTGAATCCTTGGATGAAAAAATTTATTTCGTCTTGTGTGAGTGCATGTCCATCGCGTTTCTTGGCGATGATGTCTGTAGCGAGCATGTCGTCTCCGATTTTCGATTTTCGATTTCTGAATTCTGATTTATCTACCGCGATTCAAAATCATAAATCCTAAATCAGAAATCAGAAATTTCAGTACGCTCCTCGCGCCGAAAGCACGGTCGGCACGGTCTTGAACAAAATCCACACATCGAGCCAGGGCGACCAATTCTCGATGTAGTAAATATCGAGCATCACACTTTCGTCGAACGTCAATTCACTGCGCCCACTCACTTGCGATAGCCCCGTAATGCCTGGCGCGACTTCCAAGCGGCGCTTGTGCCAGTCCTCGTATTGCGCCACTTCGGTGACGAGCGGCGGACGCGGACCGACGAGACTCATTTCGCCGCGCAGTACGTTGAGCAGTTGCGGTAATTCGTCGAGACTCGTCCGGCGAATCCACCCGCCCACGCGCGTGCGGCGCGGATCGTTACGAATTTTGAACAGCGGTCCGTCCGCTTCGTTGAGGCGGTTGAGTTGCGCCAATTCTTCTTCCGCGCCCAATCGCATCGAACGAAACTTGTACGTCGTGAATGGGCGTCCGCCGCGTCCCACGCGTTTCTGCGCAAAGATGATGGGTCCGCGCGAATCGAGTTTGATGGAAAGCGCGATGGCGAGCATCACCGGCACGGCGCAGAGGAAAAAAATCCCGCCCAGGCACAAATCCATCACGCGCTTGACCACCGAGTCAACCGCGCCCAGACTCGGCTCGCGCACGTTGATGAGCGGCACGCCGCCCACGTCGTCAATCGCGACGCGGCTGAGCGACAGTTGGAACAGGTCAGGCACGACCTTGGTCGTGACGCCGACGCGTTGGCACAGTTCCATGATCGCAATAATTTTTTGGCGCGCGGTCCACGGCAGCGTGATGATCACTTCATCCACATTGTAATCGCGCAAGAGCCACCGCAGGTTGTCGCTGGGTCCGAGCGCCTTGATGCGCCCGATATCGGTGCAGCCGCGTTCGGGGTCGTCGTCCACAAAGCCGACGATCTGATAACCCAGGTCGGGTTGCGCGACGATGTTGCGAATCATCGCGCGCCCGACCTCGCCCGCGCCGACCACGAGCACGCGATCCACGCCGATGCCGCGTTGTTGTTGGCGCGCGCGCCGAAGTCGTTCGGCGGCGCGCGAGACCGCGAGCAGGACGACGATGAACAAGGTCGCGTACACGTAGACCGCGCGCGAGTAGACGAGCGGGCGAATGAAAAAGGTGAACGCCATCACGACGAGCAACGCGGTCGTCGAGCCGTTGATGAGCGTGTACAGTTCGTCGAGAAAACGCCGTCCGCGAATCGGCGCGTACAAGCCCTCGAATCGGAATACGGCGATGCACAACACGGTCATCGCGAGTGCGAGCGGCAAGTACGCCGCGTAGGACTGGTAGAAAAATCCTTCGCCGAGCGACGGCGTGAACTCGAGTTCGTACCGCAAATACCACGCGAGAAAAATCGCGACGTTAATGAGCGACGCATCGAGCGCGACGCGTGAGGCAAGCCGACGCCAGCTATGTTTACGCATCGCGCGCTCCTTCTGCCAACAGAGCGCGATAGATCGCGGCGGTCTCGTTGCCGGCGCGCGTCCACGAGAATTGCGCGGCGCGCGCGAGTCCCCGCGCGCGCATCTGCTCGCGCAGCGCGCGGTCGGTCAATGCACGCGTGATGGCATCTGCCAGCGCGTCGTCGTCGTCCGGCGAAACTTGGAGCGCGGCATCGCCGACGACTTCCGGCAAAGACGACGCGTTCGTCGTGACGACCGGCGTGCCGCACGCCATCGCCTCGAGCGGCGGCATGCCGAACCCTTCGTAACGCGAAGGATATACAAATAATTCCGCGGCGCGATACCAATTGGGTAGATCGTCGGTGGGCACATAGCCCGGCAGAATCACGTCGTCGCGCACGTTCTCGGCTTCGATTGCCGCGTTCACGTCGGTGTGTTTCCAGCCGCGCGCGCCGATGAGCGCGAGTTTGTGCGGCAGATGCGCCGCGCGTTTCGCGCGCGCGAACGCGCGAATCAGGCGCGCGACATTTTTACGCGGTTCGAGCGTGCCGACGTACAAAATCATTTTTTCCGGCATGGTGGGTGATGGGTGAAGCGAGTTAGGGGTTGGCGAAAACAGCGGGTCGGTTCCACAATAGACGACGCTGACCTGGCTTGCCGCGATGCCAAACAAGTTGACGAGGTCGCGCTTGGTGCTTTCGGAAATCGCGATCACGCGATTCGCGCGGCGCACGGCATCGCGCACTGCCCAGGTGAGGTACAGGCGATTCGCGGTATTGAACGATTGCGGATAGCGGATGAAACTTAGATCGTACACGGTCACGACCCAGGGAATCGCGATGCCATGCGGACCGGCGAACGCGAGCGCGTGCAGTAAATCCACGCGCGCGCGGCGCAGCTCGAATGGCTGAATGAATTGCTCCCAAAAAATCCGCGCGACCGGTTGGTGCGTGGGCAGGCGCGAGCGAACGAGCGACAGGCGATCCCAGGTTTCTCTTGCGCGTGGCTCGCTGAGAAAAACAGTGTAGGCGAGGTCGTCGGTGCGCGGGAGATTCCGCAAAAGATGATAGATATACCAGTTGATGCCGGCGCTGCGATAATTGCCGGACAGGTTGAGGAGATGCGCGTTGAGTCCGATCTGTTTGGCGTTCACGTTCACAGTTCTCATTATACCACAATTAGTTTGGTGGTTTGGAGGTTGGTTAGTTGTCTGTCCGATCCACGCGCGATTCGAATAGCGCGCGGTAGACGCGAGATGTTTCTGCGGCGATCCGCGTTTGCGTGTACTGTGCGAGCACACGCGCGCGCCCGCGCGCGCCGAGTTCTGCGCGGCGCGTGGGATCGTCGCGTAACGCGGCGAGGTGCGCGGTGAGCGTGGGCGCATCGCCCTCTGGAAAAATCAAACCGGCGTCGCCGATGAGATGCGGAATCTCGCCGCAGGTGGAACCAATCACCGGCACCGCACACGCCATCGCTTCGATCAGCACGCGCCCGAATTGCTCCTTCCAATTTGGTCGCGTGATCGAAGGAAGCACGAGCGCGTCGAGTGCGCGCAACCGTTCTGGCATCTCGGTGGACGCGACCCAGGATTCGAAAACGACGCGCGACGCGATGCCGAGTTCGCGCGCGAGCGTTTCGAGCCGCGCTTGCTCTGGACCACTACCCAGCAAACGTAATTCCCACTCGCCACTCAACGGCGCAACCGCGCGCAGCAACAACGCGACGCCTTTTTCGGCGACGAAGCGCCCGACGTAGCCGATACGAAAAAGTTGCGTCGTTGCGTCGTTGGGTCGTTGAGTCGTTGGACGCGGTGAGAAACTGGTTTGGTCAACACCGAACTGGGGGATTACGCTCGCTTTGCCGTGATATCCTTTTGCGCGCAACACGTCAACCGACTCGGCATTGCCGGCGAGCGCGTAATCGCTGTGACGCAAAACGTACGCTTCCATCCACGCGAACGGCGGCGGATAGCGGCGCGCGAGGTTTTGCCAGGTAAAGAAAAGCGATTTTGCGCGAACGCGTTGCGCGGCGCGCAGTGCGAAAAACGTTGCGAGGTTGTACGGCTCTTCGTCAATGTGAACGAGGTCCGGTTTAATTTGCTCAAGCAGCGTGGGCAGGGTCGGGTAATAGTGCAAGTGGAATTGACCGTTGAAGCGAATCGGCGCGACGGACAAGTCGTAGCCGCGCGTGTGGACGCGTTCGAGCGGGAGAATGCCGCGTTCATCGCGCCAAGCCGGCGGCACGACCACGACGAGTTCGATGTCCGGATGTTTGGCGATCTCTTCGGCTTTGGTCTGGTATTGTCCGACGACGAGAGCTTTGCTGACCATCACAACGCGCATAGCAACATTATAATCGCTTTGGTGTGAAGCGCAAAGCAAGTGCACACGCGGATTGTCTTGATAGGACAACCACGCCGTTCGGCGCTTTTCCTAATTGGACATACCCACTCGGTTTTGTTTGTGCTAGACTTGAAACTGGTTGCGCCTGAACATTCCGCAGATGTTTGCAACCTAGATGAAGGAGAAGCGATATGAGTGACGATGTGATTTCTCAGGGTGAAGTGTTTACTTCGCCGGATTCGAATGCGGCGCGCGAGTTCTTTCGTCAAAAATCGCGCGCGATGACGAACAAGCAAATGAGCGTGAGTGAGACGGTGAGTCGTTTCGTCCACGATGGCGATTACGTCGCGTCCGGCGGATTTGGCGGCGTGCGCATCGCGACGGCGATTCTGCACGAGATCGTGCGCCAACACAAAAAGAACCTGGGATTTTCCGGGCATACTGCGACGCACGATTTTCAAATCATGGTCGCGGGCAAATGTTTCGACCGGTGCGATGCCGCGTACATCGTCGGCTTGGAGATGCGCGGACTGTCGCCCAACGCGCGGCGCTACATGGAGACCGGCAAGGTGCGCGTGACCGACTGGAGCAACGCGACACTGGGTTGGCGCTACAAAGCGGCGGCGATGGGCTTGCCGTATTTGCCGGCGCGCTCGTTGATGGGCACAGACGTGCTCAAGAACAGCGCGGCGAAAGAAATCACGTGCCCGTTCACCGGCGAAAAACTCGTCGCGTTGCCCGCACTGTTTCCGGATGTTGGCATTGTGCACGTTCATCGCGCGGACGTGTACGGCAACGCGCAGATTGACGGCATCAGCGTGGCAGATTACGACATCGTGCGCGCATCGAAACACGTGATCGTCAGTACCGAGCGGATTGTCAATACCGATGAGATTCGCAAAGATCCCAGCAAAACACTCGCGCCGTACTGGCTGGTGGACGCGGTGTGTCATGTGCCGTACGGCGGTTATCCCGGCGACATGCCGTACGAGTACTACTCGGATGAAGAGCATCTCGCCGAGTGGATGGAAGCGGAGAAGGACGAAGCGACGCTCGACGCGTTTATAAACAAGTACATTTACGACACGGAAAATTTTGACGAGTATCTCGCGCTCAAGGGCGGCGAAACGCGGATGGCGGAACTGCGCGCATTGCAACCTCTGCGACGCGGCTAGGAGGAAACGATGGGACAACAATCCGAACGCTATAACGTGATGGAGTTGATGGTGTGCGTTTCCGCGCGCCAACTCGAAGATGGTAAGACCGCGATGATCGGCACTGGGATGCCGCTCGCCGCCGCGATGCTCGCGCAAAAAACTGCCGCGCCGAGTCTCGTGTTGCTGTTCGAAGCGGGGAGCGTCGCGCCGCAATTACCCAGACTGCCGATTTCCGTCGCCGATTCGTGTACGCAATCCGGCTGTCTTTTGCACGGTAGCATGAATGAAGTGATGGAAGCATGTCAGCGCGGGATTGTGGATTACACGTTTTTGGGCGGCGCGCAGATTGATATGTACGGCAACATCAATTCGACGATGATCGGCGCGAATTATCAAAAGCCCAAGGTGCGTTTGCCCGGGAGCGGCGGCGCGAACGATCTCGCGTCGTTTTGTTGGAAGACGCTCGTCATCACGCCGCACGACAAACGCCGTTTCACCAACCAGTTGGATTTTCTGACGACGCCGGGTTACTTGACCGGACCGGGCGCGCGCGAACGCGCCGGGCTGCCGCCGGATACCGGTCCGTACAAAGTGATTAGCACGCTCGCACTGATGGGGTACGACCCGGCAACCAAACGGATGCGCGTCGAAAGTTTGCATCCTGGGGTGAGCCAAGAGGACGTGATCGCCAACACGGGGTTTGAAATGTTGTTCGCTGATCCATTGCCGGTCACGCTCGAACCGACCGACACAGAGTTACGCATTTTGCGAGAGGAGGTGGACCCGCAAGGTTTTGTGATCGGAAAACGCGCGCAATAAACCAAGTACTATTCTTCAAAGAGGAGGAATCGTTATGTTGCAGAAACTGGCTACCGCGATGACGCGCTGGAGCACGCGCTGGGTTCCGGATGCCTGGATTATCGCGGTCATCCTGACGATCGTGGGTTATTTGATGGCTTTCTTTCTCGCGCCATCTGCCAAACCCGCCGGCTTGCCCGAACTCAAACCCGCGCTCGATTTGGATCGCGCGGGTGTGTTGGTCTTTTACTGGGGTCGCGGTTTTTGGGTCTTGTTGACCTTCGCGATGCAAATGTCCTTGATTATCTTGACCGGTTACATCGTCGCCGTGTCGCCGCCGTTCCGCCGCCTGCTCAACTGGCTTGCCGGTCTGCCGAAAGATCCGCGTAGCGCGATCGCGCTGATGGCGTTCGTTTCGATGGCGTTGTCGTTCTTCAACTGGGGTCTTTCGATTGTCGGCTCGGCGGTGTTCGCGCGCTTTATGGTGAAAAAGCAACGCGGCGTGGACTATCGTTTGCTCATCGCCGCGGCGTACCTGGGTCTCGGCACGACGTGGCATTCGGGCTTGTCCGCGTCCGCGCCGTTGCTCGTCGCAACGCCCGGGCACTTTATGGAAAAACAAATGGGTTTGATTGACATCACGCAAACCATCTTTCACCCATTTAACCTGGTCCTGATCGCGGTCATTATGATCTTCTTGACCGTGTTCACGCCGTTGCTGCATCCCAGGAAAGAGGATGTGGTTGAAGCGGATCCGACGCTCGTGCAAGAGGAAGAATTCACACCGCCCACGCTACCCAAGGACGCGACACCCGCCGAGAAACTCGAACACTCGCCGGTCATCAATGTGCTCATCGGCGCGATCTTTGGCTTGGTGTTCCTGTGGCAGTACTTTGGCGCAGCGCCCGCCGGCGGTCAGATTACATTGCAAATCGCGTTGAGTCGCATCAACCTTGACACCGTCAACTTTATCTTCCTGACTCTCGGCGTGCTGCTGCACTGGACGCCCGCATCTTTGCTCAAAGCCGCGAAAGAAGCCGGCGGATTTATCTGGGGCGTCGTTCTGCAATTCCCGTTTTACGCCGGCGTGTTTGGGATCATTCAGTACTCGGGCTTGCAAGACGTGATTGCGAATTGGTTCGTCGTGCTCGCGAACAAGAGCACGTATCCGGCGTTCATCTACTGGTACTCCGGCATCCTGAATTACTTTGTGCCGTCCGGCGGTTCCAAGTGGGCGATTGAAGCGCCATACGTCATCGCCGCCGGCGTCAAGCTGGGTGTGCCGAACTCGTTGACCGTGTTGACGTACGCGTGGGGCGATATGATGACGGACATCATCCAACCGTTCTGGGCGATTCCATTGCTCGGCGTCGCGAAACTCAACTTTCGCGACATTATGGGCTATTGCCTCATCATCTTCATCCCGTACGTTATCATCATCACGATTGCGTTTCTGCTCGCGCCCATGTTCTTTTAGGGCGTGCGGAATGTGGTTCGGGTCGGGACGAGCGCGCCTCGTCTCGACTTTTTTTATTTGATATTGTGCGCGCCTCGTTGTAGAATAGAGGTACCTAATGTGCAACTTCCAAATTGTCATTTCGAGGAGCGGGTTTTGCGACGAGAAATCTCGCCAGGTACGGGCGAGCGATTTCTCGCTACGCTCGAAATGACAGACAAGTTGCACATTGCGTTAGAGGTATCTTTGATGGCAGTGTGTTCAATGACGAACGAATCCATCGCGACGATTTTGGCAAGCCAACAAATGCAACGCGCGCTTCACGAAGCGGCGTGGGCGGCGCACGTGCTTTTGCGCGCGGATGCGACGATTATTTTCGCGTTCACAGACGAACAGCAATTTCGCGCGGCAGTTTGGCATGGCGTTGAAGCCGCCGATGCCGCGCTGGACGCGCGCGGCGCGTACGTCCAGTCGTTGCGCGCGGGACGCCGCGCCATCGCGTGGTCGCAGTCCGACCAGTGCGCCGACGCGGACGTGCGCGGATTGATCGAGCGTCTCGCGCCGGGCGGTGGGCTGATGGTTCCCTTGTTCGTCAACGCGGATCTGGTTGGCGTGTGGCTCGTCGCGGCGACTCCTGCGCGCACGTTCGGCGAACACGACGAGTTGATGCTACGGACGCTCGCTGAAAACATCAGTCTGACCACCGAGAGTGTATTGCTTTCGGCGGAGAATTTGCGTTATCGCCGCGAGACTGACGCGCTGTACGAAATCGGCAAAGAGATTTCGCAACTGCTCGATTTGGATCGCGCGCTGGAGGTGATCGCGGAAAAAACGTGCGCGTTGCTCAACGCCGAAATCAGTTACATCGCGTTGGCGGACGACGCGGCGCAAGTGATCCGCGTGCGCGTGACCCAGGGCACGCATCACGATGCGCTGCGACACATGGTCATTCGTTATGGCGAAGGTGTTGGTGGTTACGTCGCGACGACGCGCACGCCGCTATTGCTCGACAACTATCCGCGCGATGCGCGTCCCAAACCAGCTGGCATCGCGGACATCGTCGCATCCGAAGAAATCATTTCGGTGATTTGTGTGCCGATGTTCACGCGGCAAAAACTCGTCGGCGTGTTGTACGCGGCGAGCCGGCGCGAAGCCGCGTTCAAGCCGGCGCAACTCGATTTGCTCTACGCGCTCGGTACGCAAGCCGCCATCGCGATTGAAAACGCGCGGCTGTATCAAGAAGCCAAGGTGACGAGCGAACGTTTGCGCGCGGATCGCAATACGCACACGCAGTTGCTCAACCTCGTATTGAACAACCAGGGTTTGTTGGCGATTGCCGACACGCTCTCCGATTTGGTGCATTTGCCCATCGTCGTCGAGAACAGTCGCTTGCATTTGGTGTGCGCCTCATCGCGTGGGTGCGTGGCGATAGACGATCGGCAGATCGCGAACTTGCATTCGTCTTCGGTTGAGTTATGGCACAATCCGGTGTTTAGCGACCAGCTGACCATTTTGCGCGACGAGCGTCGTCTCGTTCGCGTGCCGCCGCAACCGGATCGGCGCATCTATCACCCGCGCGTCATCGCGCCGATTGTCGCGGGCGCGAACCTGCTCGGTTACGTGTCGGCGTGGGAAGTTGGACAAAACCTCACCGAGCAGCAGTGCGCGGCAATCGAGCAAGCCTCGATCGTGTTCGCGCTCGAATTTCTCAAACAGGACGCGGCAGAGGCGGTCGAGCAGCGCCTGGCAGGTGATTTCCTCGACGATCTAATTTCGGGACGCGGCACGAGCGACCCGGCAATTCAACAACGCGCGCGGCGGTACCGCTTCGATTGGACACGCGCCCATCGCGTCGTGGTGTTGGATATTGACGGGTTTGCTGAGGCGATCAAGGAGCATCGTTGGACAGAAACTGACGCGTTGACGATCAAACGACGTTTTGTCGGTACGGCGCGCGACGTCATCACGGCGGATGCGCCCGGCGCATTGATCGGCACGCGCGGCGACAGTCTCATCGCGATTGTGCCCGCGCGCGATCTGTCCGCGCTCGCGCAAGCGATGCAACACGCGCTCCGTGCCGCGCTTGCCGAAGTGACGGTGTCCGTGGGGATTGGACGGGCGGCGGATACCGTGGCGGGCTTGCCCGGTTCGTACGACGACGCGCGGGCAGTGATCCGCGCGGCGAATCGCGCGGGGGCGCGTGGCAGTGTGGCGACGTTCGAGAGTCTGGGCGTGTTGCCGCTCTTGTTGCAAACCCAGGATCAGCAAGGATTGATGGATTTCCAAGAACGGCATCTGCGCGCGTTGCTCGATTATGATGCGCGGCATCAAACGCAACTCGTTTCGACGCTGACGGCGTACCTGGCGCACAGCGGCAGTTTGCAGAAAACCGCGACGGCGTGCCATGTGCATTTGAACAGTCTCAAGTACCGGATGCGGCGCATTCGCGAAATCACCGGGCTAGACCTGGATGACGGCGAGGTGCGGTTCAATCTCCAACTCGCGTTGTCCATTCATTCGGCGTTGACCATGTTGCGCGATGCGTGAGCGGGGTGCGAATGGCAAATGGCAGATGGCGTAATGAAAAAATCCGTTCCACTACTTCACCTTCGCTAAAATCATAAATTCATGCGCGAATAACGCGAATGAATTTAAAAATTAGCGGAGATTCGCGTTATTCGCGGATAAAAAACGGGCGAAAACGAATTGGCGAAGGTATTGCCACTTGAACGGATTTCTTGTTCCCTTTATTTCCTTAATTCCCTCGTTTCCCTGTTTCCCTGCTTTCTTGTTTCCTTACGCGCTTGCGCGTAAATCTCATCGAACGCGGGAACAATCGCGCGCCAATCGTACCGGGTTTCCGCGAGCGTGCGCGCAGATTGACCGAGCGCGCGCCGGCGTCCTGGGTCGCGCAAGAGCGCGATGACCGCGCGCGCGAACGCGTCCGGTTCGTCCGCGAGCACCGCGTCGCGTTCGGGCATCAGCGCGATGCCTTCGACGCCGCGCGTGGTTGAGACAATCGCCTTGCCCATCGCCATCGCTTCGAGCGCCTTGAGCCGCGTGCCGCTGCCCATTCGCAACGGCATCACGTAGACCGCCGCGTCCGCGATGAACGGACGAACGTCCGGCACCGCGCCGGTCACTTGCACACCATCGCGTTGCGCGAGCGCGGCGACACGCGGCGCGGGTTTCTGCCCGACGATGACGATGTGCGCGAGCGGAATCTCGGCGCGAATGCGCGGCAGAATTTCATCGCAGAACCAGATCATCGCGTCAATGTTCGGGCGAAAATCCATTTTGCCGGTGAACACGAGCGCGAGTTCCGCGAGCGGTTTAGCGCAGACCTCATCGGAAGGAACGTAGAACTCGGTGTCCACGCCGTTGGGGATGGTGGTGATGGGTAATTGGTCATTGGGAAATAGCGCGCGAATGTGATTGGCGTCCGTGTCGGAACACGCGACGACGTGATCCGCAAGTTGGCAGATTGCGCGTTCGTAGCGTTCGAGTTTCTTCCACTGGATCAGCGAGTAAAGCGCGGCGTGCGCGCGCGTCCATCGTTTTGCATCCGATTCGAACGCAGTGCGTTGCAGGACGTACTCGGCGTTGTGATCGTCGAAAACGAATTGCGAATTGCGAATTGCGAATTGCGAATTTAGAACATACCGCGCCATCTCGATGCCTTCGACTTGAACGACATCGCATTGCTCTTCTCTCAACGTGCGCGCGACAAGCGCGTGCATCGCAGCGGATTTTAGTCGCAGCGCCATGTCCGGCAGCGGCGAGGTGAGCGTCGTCCACGCGCGTTGCCACAACGCGCGCACAGGATACGGCGCGATCGCGATGCGTTCGCACAGCGCGTGCAGGGGCGCGGCGTTCTGCAATTCGTCCGGCGCGCCAAAGGAGAGGAGCGTGATCGTGTGGCGCGGCGCAAGCTGTTTGATCAGATTGAAATTCCGCAACGTGGTGCCTTGTTGTGGAGGATACGGCAACTGGGGCGTGAGGAACAAGAGTTTCATTGCGCGGCGACTTGACGGTACACGTCGAGCGTTTCGCGCGCGGCGCGCTCCCACGAAAAACCCTGGGCGCGTTTCAAACCTTTATCGCGCATTTCGCGGCGCAATTTTTCATCGGAGAGGACGCGGGACATGGCGACCGCCAGCGCATCCACGTCTTCGGGATTGATGAGCAACGCCGCGTCGCCGACGACTTCGGGGAGCGACGACACGTTCGACGTGATGACCGGCGTGCCGCACGCCATCGCTTCGAGCGGTGGCAAACCAAACCCTTCGTAGAACGAGGGGAACACGAACGCGGCGGCGGCGTTGTACAGATACACCAGTTCGTCGTTGGGAATGCCGCCCAAAAAGCGTACGGTGTCACCCAGGTTCAACTCCGCGATCACGCGATCCACTTCATCGGCGAGCCAACCGCGATTGCCCACCAGCGCGAGCGTCGCGGTAATTTTGTACTTGTCGCGCAGTTGACGAAACGCGCGTAGCAACGTCGGCAAATTTTTGCGCGGCTCGAGCGTGCTGACGAATAGGAAAAAGGGCGCGGTCAAATAATAACGCGCGCGCGTGCGTTCGAGCGCTTCCGTGTTCGTGACCGGCGCAAAGAGCGGATGCGCGGCTTCGTGAATCACGGACACTTTGTTTTCGGGCACGCCGAGCAGACGAATCAAATCGCGTTTGGTGCTTTGCGAAACGGCGATGATGTGATCGGCTTGGCGCGCGGCGATGTCCACCTGACCGTAATAGCGCGCGCTCTCGCGCGTCAAGAATCGCGGATAAAGGAGAAACGCGAGATCGTGCACGGTGATGACGCCGGGAAAGCGCGTGCGCGAGGGTGGAATGAAATCCGGACTGTGCAATACGTCAAGGGTAAAGGGAAGCAATTCGAGCGACAACGCTTGCCGCTCAAAGCGATGATGGCTGGGAGTCCACAAGCGCGCGCGTTTGAAATTCGATTGCGTGACGATGCGTGTGTCATCTTTGCGACTGGCGAACAAGACATAGTCGTTGTCGCTATCAATCTGCGCCAGCGCCTGGGTCAGGCGCAAGATGTACTGCCCGATGCCGGCTTTGTGATAATAGACGAGCCGCGCGTCAATCCCAATTCGCACTCGATTGCTCCCTGAGACAAAGTGACCCGATTATACGCGGGGTTGCGGATTGCGTCAACGTGCGGATCTACCCAGCCCATCCTTTTCGATTCCTGGAGAATGATACCTTCAAACCTCCGCAAGGATGAGCAGTCGCCAACGTGCTGGGACAGTTGCGAATTGCATCAAGGAATGGTATAGTTTCGGCGCGCATCATCGTGTAGGCAAAACAATACACACGCAAAAAATCCTGGTTATTTTTGAAATGGAGAAAACGCTATGCGAATGTTGTCTCGCGCGATTATTTTTTTTCTCGCGTTGTTCGCGATGGGATGTGGCGGGACGCCGACGCCAACGCCACCGACGCCAACACCGGCGCCAAAAATTTTCGACGGCGACCACGCGTACGCACATGTGACCGAGCAAATGAAACTGGGTCCGCGTCCGTCGGGCAGTGCGGCGAATCGCGCGCTCGCGGATTACATCGCGACGAAACTCAAAGAATCCAAATGGACCGTAGTTACACAAGACTTTCAATACCGCGGCGTGCCGATTCGCAACGTCATCGGCAAGCTTGCAGAGGGCAGGGGACCGATCATTATTCTCGGCGCACATTTCGACACGCGCCCGCTCGCGGATCAAGACCGCGCGAATGCGACCAAGCCGGTACCGGGCGCGAACGACGGTGCGAGCGGTGTCGCAGTGTTACTCGAACTCGCGCGCGTGCTCGATGCGTCGAAACTCAAAAACGAAGTGTGGCTCGCGTTTTTCGACGCGGAGGATAACGGCTATCTGCCAACGTGCGCGCTCATCGCCGTGCCGTGCGACTCGGTGTTGTGGCCCTTTTCAGTCGGCGCGGAGTACGTCGCGGCGAATCTGACGGCGAAACCGGAATACGTTGTCGTCGTGGACATGATCGGCGATGCCGACCAGAACATTTACTACGAGCAAAACTCGGACAAGGAATTGCAAGAAAAATTATGGGGCATCGCCGCCAAATTGGGCTACGCGAGTAATTTCATCGCGCAGGACAAGTGGAGCATGGAAGACGATCACACGCCGTTTCTTCAGCGCGGCATTCGTGCCGTGGATTTGATTGATTTCGATTATCCGTACTGGCACACGATCCAGGATACGGCTGACAAGGTATCGGGCGCGAGTTTGGAGCGCGTGGGTCGTGTGATACAAACCTGGCTCGAAACGCGATAAACCGACTGATCAGATACCAGGTTTCTTGAAGAAACCTGGTATCTCAAGAGGAACAAACAATGCCATCGAAACTTACCTTTCACATCAGCAATTTTGATACGCGCGTTTTTGATCTGCTCCAACAAATGCAGCCGACCGTCGTCAAGATATTCGAATTTCCGAGCGATACGAACGTGGACGAGATTCGCCGCCGGTGTCCCGGCGCGTTGATCGTGTATCGCCAGTACACCAACCTGTCGTTCAAAAATCCGGCAGACCTGTTCGTCGCCGAATTGACCGACACGTTGAATAAATTGCGCGGGCGCGGCATCGTCTGGGAAGGCATCAACGAGCCGGTGCTTAACAGCGAAGCGGAGGCGCGCGCCGTCTCCGATTGGTACGTGCGCTTTGCGTCGTTGATGCACGTGCGCGGCGAAAAGGTGGCGGCGTATTCGTTCTCGACCGGCAATCCGCGTTTGGAGTGGGTCCCCCTGCTCGCGCCCGGCGCGGCGGCGTGCGACTATCTCGCGCTCCACGAGTACGCGCACCCGGTTTACGGAATTAAAGACCTGGGTCGCTATCGCCTGTTCCGCAATCGGCTCCCCGCATCCGCGCGCAAGCCGGTTCTCATTACCGAGTGCGGGCTTGACGATGGCGCGAATCATGGGTGGCAAACCTATCTGGAGGCAAGCGCGTATCTGCAACTGCTCGCGGACTATGACCGGCAAATCGTCCAGGATCGTTGCTTGGTTGGCGCGACGATTTTTCAATATGGCGCGGGCAGCACCTGGCAAACGTTCGACGTTGCTCCGATAGGTGTGCCCATCGCGCAGTACGTCGCCGGGCAGGGCGGCGGTGGCAACGCGCCGCAACCACCGGCATTCCCCGCGCACATTTACGGCGTGCACGATCTCGGCGGACGCGACACGCTCGTCACCGCGCAAAAAACCGGCTGGCTCGTGGATACGGTGAATTTGCAAACCGAAACCGGCAAGGATTACTCGACGTATCGCAATGCCGGCATCGAACCGATCGTGCGGCTCAACAATGGTTATGATCCGGTCGGCACGATTCCGGTGTCGAGCGAGTACGCCACGTTCGCAACGAAATGCGCGGCGTATGTTCGTAACTCGCCCAGCGCGCGCGTGTGGATCATCGGTAACGAGATGAACATCATCGCCGAACGTCCGACGACATCGGGAGGCGTGCGTGAAATTATCACGCCCGCCAAGTACGTGGATTGTTTCGTCCAATGCCGCGATGCGATTCGCGCGATACCCGGGCACGCGGATGACTGGGTTGTGCCGGGCGCGATCGCGCCGAGCACGAACGACACGGCATACAGCGGAAACACACGCGGCGATTGGGTGCAATATCTGGTTGACTTGCTCAACCTGCTTGGCGATCAGGTGGACGCGCTGGCGCTGCACGCGTACACGCACGCGCACGCGGTCGCCGAAATCACGAGCGACAGTCCGATGAGTGCGCCGTTCACCGACCGGCAATTTCACTTTCGCGCGTACCGCGATTTTTTGAACGCGATCCCGGCGCGACATCGGTTGTTGCCGGTGTTGATCACCGAAACCGATCCGCTCGATGGTTGGCAAAACATCAACGTCGGTTGGGCGCAAGGCGTGTATCAGGAAGTCAACGCGTGGAGCGCCGTCGTCACGAATCAACCGATTCAGGCGCTGGCGTTGTTCCGGTGGAACAAGTTGCTAGATCGTCCCGAGTACGGCATCGAAGACAAACCCGGCGTGCTCGACGATTTGCGCGCCGCGCTCGCGCGGGACTATCGCGCGCGCTGGGCAAACACGAGCATTCCCGTCATCACCCAGGTCGCGTTCGCGCCCACGTCCGCAGTCGTCGGCGACGTGATGCAAATTAGCGTGACGATCACGAATGCGAGCGATGCGACGCTGGCGACCCAGGGACCCGACCCAGGTTTTGTGTACGACGAAGGCGACACGTTCATCACACGCGGATTTGGCGACGTGGGCGGCGCGTACCGCATCGGCGTTGATTTCGACGGACACGCCGGGATTGACCATTCGTATCGTTGGGGTTTGGGTTCGCCGCTCGCGCCGGGCGAAACACGCACGATCACCGGCGGCATTCGTTTCAAAACGATGCAAGCGCGCAATTACTGGGTCGGGCTGGTGCACGAACGCATTGCCTGGCTGCAAGACCGTATCGGCACGCAACTCATCACGGTCAACTTGCCAATACAAGTCACGAGTGTGACGTTCTCGCCGACGACGATTGAGGCAGGACAGACGCTCAGCGTGAGCATTACCGTGCGAAACAATGGCACGGTCGAGTTGCCTACCCAGGGACCTGATCCCGGATTTCTGTACGAGGAAGGCGACTCGTTTTATTCGCGCGGATTCCCAGACACGATGGGCAGTTTACGCGTCGGCGTGGATTTCGATGGACGCATCGGTGTGGATCATCCGTACCGCTGGGGATTTGGTTCACCGTTGCAGCCGGGCGAAACACGCACGATCACCGGCGCGATTCGATTGCGCACAGTGCGCGTCGCGAATTATTGGGCGGGACTCGTGCAGGAACGCGTCGCGTGGATTCAGGACCGGCAAGGTACGCAAGCGATCACGGTGAACACGCCATCCGCGCAACCGCCGCGCATTACGAACGTCACGTTCACACCGACAACGTTGAGCGTGGGACAGAGCGTCACCGTGAGCATCACGGTCAGGAATGATTCGAGCGCGACGCTCGACACGCAAGGACCTGACCCAGGATTCATGTATCGCGAGGGCGACACGTTCGATTCGCGCGGGTACGCCGCGGTCGCGGGCAAGTATCGCGTCGGGGTTGATTTAGACGGGCGCGCCGGACTCGACCATCCGTACCGCTGGGGCTTTGGCACATCGCTCGCGCCCGGCGAAACGCGCGCGATCACCGGCACGATTCAATTGACGACCGCGCGCGCGGTGAACTATTGGGCGGGCTTGGTCAACGAGTACGTCGCGTGGGTGCAGGATCGGCAAGGCACGCAAACGATCACCGTCAACAGCGGACTGCGAATTACTTCTGTCGCGTTTGCGCCGACGACGCTCGCGGTTGGCGAGTTGCTCAACGTGAGTATCACGGTGCGGAACGATGGAGCGGCGTCGCTCGACACGCAAGCGCCTGACCCAGGTTTTGTCTACAACGAGGGTGACACGTTCGATTCACGCGGGCACGCCGCAGTCGCTGGCAAATATCGCGTCGGCATAGATTTTGACGGACGTGTCGGACTCGATCATCCGTATCGTTGGGGATTCGGTACCGCGTTGCAACCAGGGGAGACGCGCACGATCACCGGCGCGATTCGCCTCACGACCGCGCAAGCGCGCGATTACTGGGCAGGACTCGTCCACGAGTACGTCGCGTGGATGCAGGATCGCGAGGGCACGCAACGCATCACGGTGAGCGACGAGTTGCCCGCGCACTCGTTCACCGCGACGCCGAGCACGATTGCCGCAGGACAATCGGCGACGCTGGCGTGGAACGTCGCGAGCGCGCGCACCGTCACGCTCGACGGCGCGCCGGTCGCGGTGCAAGGTACCCAGGTCGTCGCGCCAACGCAGACGACGACGTACGTGTTGCGCATCGTTTTCCTCGATGGGCGCACGCGCGACCTGAGCGCGACGGTCACGGTCGCCGCGTTGCCACCTGGCGCGACGCGCTATCCCTCGGTGACGATCATGCCGGCGAACGTCGCGCGCTTGCAAACGTTCCCGCGTCCCACGAACGACAACGGACGCGGCTTGCACTTTCACCTCGATCTGCGCCAGCCGAGTGTGGACGCGACGGTGCAACATCTCACGTATATCGGTTGCAAGTGGACGCTGATTTACGCGCAGGATGAATTGCAAGCCGGGCGCGCCGCGCAAGGTTGTTGGAATGCCGGGATCATGCCAGTCGTTCGTATCGGGAAAAAAGTGGACGAGAATTTCGACCCGGTGCCGTACGTGAACGCGCTCAAAAATATCGGCGCGCCGGCGTACATTCAAATCTACAACGAGCCGGGCGATCCCGCCGAATGGCGCACGTTTCCGGGCGATCCGCAGTGGATCGGAATTTTTGCGGGGCGCTGGTCGGCAAAAGCCGCGCAGGTCGTGGATGCCGGTGGCTATCCCGGTCTCCAGGTGTACGGGCGCGACGAGTTCGACGCGGTCGTGAACGCGGTCGCGGCAATCGGTCGTACCGACATTTGGGAACGCGCATTTTACGCGCTGCACAATTACGGCGCGAATCACCCGGCGGACTATCCGTACGACGCGCTCAACCAAAGCACGATTTTCGACGACGATGTTTCGGTGTTGAGTTTTATCGAGTATGCCGCGTGGATGCTCGAACGCATCGGTTTCGTTCTGCCGATCATCGGCGGGGAGGGCGGCTGGAAGTTTGGCGTGCGCGACGACACGCGCTATCCGCCGGTGGACGCGGCGCATCATGCGCAGTATCACGCGGCGATGTTCGATTGGTTCCGCGCCGGCGTCATCGCGAACGGCGAGCCGTTGCCGGATTATTTGTTTAGCGCGACACCCTGGATTGCCGGCGGCTGGGGCAACGACGATTGGTGGGGCGGACCGCTCGGCGACAAGACCGCGACGCACGACGCAATTCGCGCGCTCCCCGCGTTCACGCGCAAGTTTACCTGGGATGGCGTCTACCCGCCACTGCCGCCGCCGCACTATTCATTCACCGCGACGCCAGCGACGATTCAACGCGGCGCGTCGTCAACCTTGACCTGGGACACGTTCGGCGCGCGCATGGTGTTTCTCGATGGCGCGCGGATGCCGCTGAATTTTTCGCAAGTGGTATCGCCAACGCAGACGACGACGTACGTGTTGCGGCTAATTCTCGCGGATGGGACGACCCAGGAATTGCGCGCGACGGTTACTGTCGTTGGGTAGTTGGGTAGTTTGGTGGTTGGGTGGTAAAATGAAAAACGATTACAACGGACAAGAGCGAAAAGGAACGGACGAAACGTGCGCCACCTGGTCTGTCCGTTTGTTTTCGGTTTTGTCAGTTGTTATCACCTGGAGCACCTATGCCTCAACTCATCCTGGAAGACCAAACCTATCAATTGCGCGGCGCATTGTTTCAGGTCTATCGCGAACTGAAGGGATCGGGCATCTCCGAATCTGCATGGGAGAGCGCACTCGCGATTGTGTTGGACGAGAAAAAGATTCCGCACAAGGAACAAACGCCGTACTCGGTGCATTACAAAGGCGTTGAGGTTGGACGTTATTACACGGATGTGATTGCCTGGGACATTATTCTGCTTGAATTGAAATCCTCGCCCGAAGATTTGTCGCCACTCAACATGGCACAGACAATTTCATACCTCAGGGTCACCGGCTTGCCACTCGCATTGTTGGTCAATTTTGGCGCAACAGACATCGAGATCAAGCGTGTGCCGAATTTCCTTGAGAAGAGATCGTGGCAAGACATTCAAGCGCCGGCATTCCAAGCGAAAGACACGATGTTGTTCCCCGAACTCGTGTACGCAATTCGCGGCATTTTGCTTCAAGTGCATTTTGAACTGGGACCTGGGTTCATTCATTTCGTTTACCGCCGTGCGGCACAAGTCGAGATGCGTGAACGCGGCATCCCATTTGAATTCAAAAAGCAAATTCCAGTCATGTTCCACCATCAAGTTTTGCAGAACGTGGATTGCCGTTTGATTATTGTGGAAAATTCTGTGGCAGTGGCAACCGTTGCGCTAAAAGAGGTCACCGATGTTCATCGGCAACGACTGGCACGGTATCTTGGTTGGCTCAACCTGAAAATCGGATTGCTCGCCAACTTTTACAAGACAACTCTGGAGATTGAGACGATTCGCGTGTAGGGAAGAGAGTACAACGGACAAAATCGAAAAAGAACGGACACAGCATTCACGGCTCGGAATTTTTTCCGTCTGTTTTCACCCTTGTCCGTTGTAATTCCTCCCGCGCACTCAAGGAGACCACCATCCCAAAACCATTAACCATCCCAGCTCAAGCCCCCATCGAAAAAGCATTTCTCGTCGGCGTCGAACTCAAGCGCCCGCGCAACGAATTTCCGATTGAGGATTCGCTCGACGAACTCGAACGGCTCGCGGAAACGGCGGGACTGCAAGTCATCGGGCGCGTCGTGCAACACGTCGAGCGCATCAACCCCGCGACGTTCATCGGCAAAGGCAAACTGAACGAGATCATCGCGACGCGCGCGGATGCGCCGTTTGATGTTTTGCTGTTCGACGAAGAACTGCACCCCAACCAACAACGCGAGATCGAGCAGGCGTTTGAAGGCGCGGACATCAAGGTGCTCGATCGCACCGCGCTCATCCTCGATATTTTCGCGCAACACGCGCGCACCAAAGAAGGCGCGCTCCAGGTCGAACTCGCGCAGTACGAGTACCGCTTGCCGCGTCTGACGCGCATGTGGACGCACCTCGCGCGCCAAGCCGGCGGCGCCGCCGGGCGCGGCGGCACCGGCGGCGTCGGCTTGCGCGGTCCCGGCGAACGCCAACTCGAATTGGATCGCCGCGAGATTCGCACGCGCATTTCGCATCTCAAAAAACAAATCGAAGAGGTGCGCACGCATCGCCGCGAGTATCGGCGCAAGCGCAAAAAGGAAGGCGCGCCCACCGTCGCGATTGTCGGGTACACGAACGCCGGAAAATCCACCTTGCTCAACGCGCTCTCTGGCGCGGATATTCTCACCGAAGACAAATTATTTGCGACGCTCGACCCGACGACGCGGCGCGTGAAATTGCCGGGCGGTTCCGAAGCATTGTTCACCGACACAGTCGGGTTCATCCAGAAACTGCCGACCGAACTCGTCGCCGCGTTTCGTGCCACGCTCGAAGAAATCACCGAAGCCGATGTGCTGTTGCACGTGCTCGACGCGTCGCACGCGAATGCGCGCGATCAAGCGCACGCGGTTGAAGAGACGCTTGAGGAAATCGGCGCGGGCGACAAGCCGATGGTGATCGCGTTGAATAAGATGGATCGCATACTCCTCCCGAACCCTCCCCTTGGTAAGGGGAGGGACTGGGTGGGGTCGGTTACCCAAGACGAGTCCGTTCGCTTCGCTCAGGACATGTTTTTGCGCGAGGGGAACGCGGTCCGCATCTCGGCGTTGAAAGGGCAGGGGTTGGACGAGTTGCTCGCACTCGTCGAACGCGCGCTCGCGGAAGAGATGATCCAATTGCGCGTGAGGATTCCGTACAATCAAGGCGAACTCGTCGCGCTGTTTCATCAACGCGGCATCATCGAACGCGAAGAGTTTACGCCGCGCGGCACCGTGATCGTCGGCAAGATCGCGGCGCGGTTAGTCGAACGGTTTGAAGAGTATCGAATCTAAGTTCCCGGAGTTCCCTCAGTTCCCTTATTTCCCATACTGGAGGAATGGAGGGAAATGAGGGAAAGAACTCGCGAAAGGAAAAAGCAAAATGAAAATCGAAGCGAAGTTGCAAGCAATGGGTCTGGTTCTGCCGGAGCCGATGAAACTGAACAAGCCGATGAAGTTGCCGTTCGCGTGGGTGCGCGTGCATGGCAGTCGCGCGTTCATCTCCGGGCACGGTCCGCTCAAGCCCGATGGCACGCTCGCGCATCCGCTCGGCAAGGTGGGCGCGGAGGTTTCCATCGAGGAAGGGTATCAAGCCGCGCGCTTGGTCGCGCTGAACATGCTCGCGAGTCTCAAGCGCGAGCTTGGCGACCTGGATCGCGTGACGGGCTGGGTGCGCGTGTTCGGGATGGTGAACTCGGCATCGGGATTCACGCAACAGCCGACCATCATCAACGGCTTTTCAGATTTGATCCTCGAACTGTGGGGACCCGAAGCCGGCGCGCACGCGCGATCCGCGGTTGGCATGGCGAGTCTGCCGATGGACATTCCGGTGGAGATCGAGGCGGAAGTGGACATTTCGTGAAGGATGAAGGCACGCTTCGCGGGATGAAGGATGAAAAAATCCTTCATCCTTTTTTCATTCAAAGGACACGAAAATTTATTTCTTCGTGCTCTTCGTGTCCTTCGTGGGGGATAATTTTTCTAGCCGTGCCTCCACCTGAGTTACCCAAGACGAATCCATCCGCGCGAGCCGATTCTTTTTGAGATTCTCGCGCATGATCCAAATAATGTCGCGGTCGTTGGTTGTGAACCACTTTTCCATCGCGCGCTTGCCGGCGTTGGGCGACGCGGCAACCGCGACACTCCAACAGTACGCCAGTCCTTTTTTGAGCGCGACAAACTCATCGCGCTTGCGGTCTTGTACCGCGCGAATCGAATCGGTCACGCGGTCGAGGATTGCGAGCACGCGCGCGACCTGGGTCTCGTCGCGTAACAAGCGCGGCTCGCACAACGCGGCAATCGCCGCACGCTGTTCGAGCAGATTGCCGGCGCTCCATTTCTCCATTTCGGCGATGAGCGTGTCCATGTCCGCATCGCCCCAGCGTTGCAGAGCCATCGCGACGCCTTCGCGCATCCGCCAGCGCGCATCGGACGCGCACGCGCGAATCGTTTTGATGTGCTTGTGCTTACCCTCGGCGACGAGTCGTCCCAGCCCCACGACGCCGCAGAAGGCAAGAAATTCGTACGGCGAGTTGACCGGTGCGCGCGCGGCGTCGTACGCGAGATAGCGCGTGAACAATGCCTCATCGCCGAGATCCGCGACGACCTGCGCGAGTTCGAGGTTGCCGCGCGGACCGGGCAAGCCGGACTCTTTGAGTAGGAACGCATCCCAGGTTTTGAGCGTTTTCAGTTTAGCGCGGTAGGTTTCGGATTTGGTCATGGTTTTGTTTGGACGCGGATGAACGCGGATTTTATTTTGTTATTTCGAAGAGTGTAGCGACGAGAAATCTCTCGTGTAATTGCTTGGAGATTTCTCGCTTCGCTGTTCAGGAACTTGTCATTTCGACCGAAGGGAGAAATCTATCCGCTTCGTGTGGGAGACTTCTCGCTTCGCTCGAAGTGACAGTTCGTGTCCTTACACACGCCACGCGCGGCGTGACATTCTCGAGATGACAATGATAAATGTTTTTTCGTCTGCGTTTGTCAGCGTTCGTCCGCGTCCCATCAATTTGTATTCCGTTCGACCCAACGGCGGACGAGTTCGACGTGATAACGGTACGCGCCGTCGGTCTTTTCGAGAATGTCGCGGTTGACCAACTTTCGTAGGGGCGTTGAATTCAACGCCCCTACATCTTTGCCCATCGCCACCGCGCGCATGATATCGCGTTGCGTGTCGTCGCTGTCGCGACCGTTGTACAAATCGGTAAAATACGCGATGCTCGTCGTCAACACTTGGTCGAGCGCGCGGTCGGTATCGTCGAGCGTCGCGGTCATGCGGTTCGCTTCGTTGAGCGCGTTGACCAAATCGCGGCACGTGGCTTGGAGCAGGTACGGCTGACAACCGGTGACCGCGATAATGCGATTTACCGCATCGGGTTCGTACCGCAACGGGAAATCGTCAATCGGTTTGACGATCAGCTCGCGCGCCTCGTCCTCTTTGAGCGCGCCGATGCGCAGGACGCGGACGTTGATGAGATAATCGCTGAGGAGGGGCACGCGTGGTAGGAGCGACGCATGCGTCGCCCCTACGTCGTCTATCGTGTGCGAGCCGCTCAACAAAACGGTGATGCGCGCATGATGCTGGATGATGCCGCGCAGAAAATCGAACACGCGCGAATCGAGCCGACCTGATTCGATCATCTCGATCAGCTTTTCGTACTCGTCGAGGTTGAGCAGAATCCAACGCTCGCCCACAATTTCTTCAACGCGTTCGAGCCAGGTCAGAAACGTCATGTACGGATCGCCGCGCAGTTCATCGCGCATGAGCGTGGGAAGTTGGATGCGGCGCGTGTTGAGCGCATCCACTTTTAACTTGTCCGCGATGAACGCGAGTAAGCCGCTCGCATCCTCGGCGGCGGTGGCGGATTGCAAATCAATTTCGACGGGGACGACGTTGGGACCGAGGCGATTGGGCATTTGCTTGATGACGGAGGTTTTGCCACTGCGGCGCGCGCCAAAGAGGAGTAGGGTGGGGCGTTGCTCGGCGGGCGTCGCGAGTTCGCGTTCGAGCGCGAGGAACAGATCGCGGCGACCTTTGAAGACTTTGGTGTCGTGTTTCAATGCGCCGCCCGGAACATAGACATTGGGAATGGTTTCTTGGATGTCAAGAAGTTCGAGTTCTTGATCGAAAACGCGTTCCCAGGTTTGCAGTGCTTGCCCAAACCGCGCGGCGGATTTGCGATTGCCACTCAGCGCGAGTCCTTCGCGTACGCGCGTCGTTTGCGCTTTAGCATTTCGCAATTGCGATTGCTTGTTCCACAACGTATCGCTTTCCATTGCGCCGCGCGCGTACTCGGCGATGTCGCGGATGGGCGGCAAAACATTTTCCAAATCAGGTGGCATTGGATAAGGCAACCACGTGAATTGTTCCGCGATGTTGGCGATTGCTTGAACACCTTGCGCGCGTTCCACATCATACGCGGTGAGTTCGATGAGCGCGTTCGTTGCCGCCCATTGTTGGCGAAATGATTGCGCGACAAGCGCGATGGGTTGTTGTGCGGCTTGGCGGTTGTGTTTGCCGATGATGATGAGATGTTGGTCGAGACCGAAGAGGGGAAACCAAATGAGTTCGTCCCAATTTGTTGGAGAGAAACGGAAAAGTGAAAGCGAATTTGTTGAGCTAGCAGAACGTGAAAGAAAAAAAGAAACTGGCATTTGAAAAATATATAGATAAAGACGAAAGTAACAAAAAATAAAACTCACGCCGAACGCCACGCCGACCGCCACGCCGACCGCCACGCCGACCGCCACGCCGACCGCCACGCCG